>NZ_JBGJZL010000059.1:0-512 GCF_042610375.1 Pelosinus sp. sgz500959 | reverse complement strand
CGAAGCCGGTGAGGTAACCGTAAGGAGCCAGCCGTCGAAGGTGGGGCCGATGATTGGGGTGAAGTCGTAACAAGGTAGCCGTAGCGGAAGCTGCGGCTGGATCACCTCCTTTCTATGGAGATTCGAGAGGTTGAAATATACTTCTCAAATCCAAGGTCGACACATCTGGTTGTTCACTACACTTACATTGTTTAGTTTTGAGGGAATACCTCAACAGTCAGCGCTTTAGTGCTGGCGAAATGTTCTTTGAAAACTTCACAGAAGAAAGCAAAAGTAATAAACCATGCAAATGGGTGATTACCAAGCATTTTAGGATTAATTTTTAATCGTATGTTTAGTGTGAACTAAATGTACACCATCAAATAATTGTCCATTTATGGATGATTTTTTAGTGAGACGTAAGTCAAGCTAATAAGGGCATACGGTGGATGCCTTGGCGCCAAGAGCCGATGAAGGACGGGGTAAGCTCCGATATGCTACGGGGAGTCGCAAGCAGACTTTGATCCGTAGAT
>NZ_JBGJZL010000058.1:0-552 GCF_042610375.1 Pelosinus sp. sgz500959 | reverse complement strand
GCTCTTTAAAAAACTTACTTGTGTCAGTATCACTTGCGTGACCCGACATGTGTGTACTCAAAACGAGTACGGCACATCTGGCTTATTTTAACTTTACTTACATTGTTTAGTTTTCAAAGAACACCCAAGTTTTTTGAATTTTCAATCAGCCTCGCTGATCACTTGTTTATGATACCATATTATGTTTTATTGTGTCAAGCTTTTTCTGCATTTTTTTTTAAAAATTACTTACAAACTTTATCAAATAATAACATAATTTTTTTCTTTTAAGATAAAATTAAGGCACTCACAAAAGATGAGTGCCTTAACCGGCAACTACCTATCCTCCCAGGTCGTTTCCAACCAAGTACTTTCGGCGTATAAGGGCTTAACTACTGTGTTCGGTATGGGAACAGGTGGGACCCCTTAGCTATCGTCACTGGATAAAGTCCGACTGCTTATAATAACCCATCTGCGTTGTTGCTCCTGCGGGCGTTCACTCGACGTACTTTTCAGTACGACTCCTTCACGTCCTCGTCGCGCCTAGCATCTGTGCCATTCTAATCAGTCTAT
>NZ_JBGJZL010000057.1:0-569 GCF_042610375.1 Pelosinus sp. sgz500959 | reverse complement strand
AATTCGAAGGTGTGAACTGAAGCCCCAGTAAACGGCGGCCGTAACTATAACGGTCCTAAGGTAGCGAAATTCCTTGTCGGGTAAGTTCCGACCCGCACGAAAGGTGTAACGACTTGGGCACTGTCTCAACGAGGGACCCGGTGAAATTGAAATACCTGTGAAGATGCAGGTTACCCGCGACTGGACAGAAAGACCCCATGGAGCTTTACTGNGGGCACTGTCTCAACGAGGGACCCGGTGAAATTGAAATACCTGTGAAGATGCAGGTTACCCGCGACTGGACAGAAAGACCCCATGGAGCTTTACTGTAGCCTGACATTGAGTTTTGGTAAATGATGTACAGGATAGGTGGGAGACTGCGAAGTGTGTACGCTAGTATGCATGGAGTCATTGTTGGGATACCACCCTTTATTTACTGGAATTCTAACTTGAGCTTTAACACAGCTAAGGACAGTGTCAGGTGGGCAGTTTGACTGGGGCGGTCGCCTCCGAAAATGTAACGGAGGCGCTCAAAGGTTTCCTCAGCGCGGTTAGAAATCGCGCGAAGAGTGCAAAGGCAGAAGGAAGCT
>NZ_JBGJZL010000056.1:0-626 GCF_042610375.1 Pelosinus sp. sgz500959 | reverse complement strand
GCAACGAAAGCCTTGAGACCTGGCATAATGCCCATGAGTGGATCAATGGAGTTATAATACACACCTACTAGCATACCAGCAGCGGCAGCGAGAGATGAACCAATGGCAAAGGTGATGGAAATAACCCGGTCTACATCAATTCCCATAAGACGTGCGGCATCCGTATCAAAGGAAACAGCCCGCATGGCTTTACCAATTTTAGTCCGTTGAACGACGTACGTTAGAATGATCATTAAGGATAAGGCCACTGCCAAGATCAAAATCTGCTGACTATTCACAACGATGTTACCAAAGGTATAAACTTCTGCTTGAAAAATCGCTGGGAAAGTCCGTGGTTGAGGGGAAACGAGAAGAATACCACCGTATTCTAATAATAAAGACACACCAATAGCGGTAATGAGTACTGCAATACGCGGTGCATACCGTAGAGGACGATATGCCAGTTTCTCGATAACTACCCCAACAATGGCGGCAACCACCATGGAGAGAAGAAGCGCTGGGAAAAAAGATAATTTTAACGCCGTTGTCGCAAAGAAAGCCACATAAGCACCAACCATATAAATATCACCGTGGGCAAAATTGATCAATTTGATAATGCCATACACCATGGTATATCCTAAAGCAAT
>NZ_JBGJZL010000055.1:0-651 GCF_042610375.1 Pelosinus sp. sgz500959 | reverse complement strand
TTAACAATCTTGCGTATACCAGATATGGTTACTGCACTTCTATTAGCAATATCCAGTAACCCGCTCGTCGTATTGTTTATTATAGCTTGCTTGTTGATTTTGCTAAGCGCACCGATGGATATGGCACCATTGATTATGATTATGACACCAATCTTAAAGCCAGTTATCCTTAACATGCATATAGACCCTCTCCATTTCGGAATTATTATGATGCTCAGCCTAGGAATTGGCTTGACGATTCCACCTCATGGAGCTGTTTTGTTTATAGGGTGTGCCTTGACAGATACACCTATAGGGAGAGCTGTCAAACACATGGTCCCATTCTATGCTATCCTGTTTGTTTGTTTGATGGTCATTATCTACGTTCCTCAATTATCTCTATATTTACCACATTTCCTGCATTAAATACATTGAGTATTTAAAATAATAAATTAAAGGGGCTAAGAAAATGAAAAAAAGTTTGTCAGTTCTAATCGTATCGCTGTTATCTGCTGCTTTGTTGACAGGTTGTAGCTCAGGTGGTTCAAAAGATGCGGGAAAAGCGAGTGAAGGAGCAAAAGTCACTGTAAGGCTGGCTGAAGCACACCCAGCGGACTATCCTACAACATTAGGTGACAAGAAATTTGCAGAACTTGTTAAACAAGCCTCAAA
>NZ_JBGJZL010000054.1:0-665 GCF_042610375.1 Pelosinus sp. sgz500959 | reverse complement strand
CTGGTGGTGCCATCAACGCTGGTGCCGATGTGACGGGTTCGGTGACTTATGATCCGACGAACGGTTATAGTTCTTTAGCAACTTTTACAGGCATTTCTGGCGGAACGGTAGCATTTACGATTGATAATACGGCTTCTGCTACTACAGGTTCAATCGCTCCTAATTATACAACTTCTACGATTGCTGCTAGTACTTCCCCTTATACAGTGGGTACGACACAAATCCCACTACGATTTATACCTAACGGTGGCGCTGATGCAGTGACTCTAGATATGAATATGGGGACTCTGACTCAATATGGTGGCACTTCATCAGTGATAGTCAATCAGGATGGCTATGCAACAGGATCTTTGGAATCAACGAGCATTAATGCTAGTGGGATTATTGTTGGTCAATTTAGCAATGGTCAAATATTAAATTTAGCACAAGTTGCATTAGCAAACTTTAATAACCCTGCTGGTCTAGCAAAAACAGGTGATAGTTTGTATATGAAATCAACTAACTCCGGTGATCCACTTATTGGTGCAGCGAGTACATCAGGACTAGGGACTTTCAATTCTGGTTCATTAGAAATCTCTAATGTGGATTTATCACAACAATTTAGTGATATGATTGTTACACAACGTGGTTTTCAGGCTAACTCAAAAATTATTACGACAACTGAT
>NZ_JBGJZL010000053.1:0-669 GCF_042610375.1 Pelosinus sp. sgz500959 | reverse complement strand
CCAGATTTATTGAAACTGGTACTATGAAACAGCAAGTTAAGGAGGATTAATCGTATGAATAATGAAAGTTTGAAAGCAAAAGTGGCAGAGTATACTGCCAAAGTAGACAAGGCTAGTGCTAAATTTCCAGAACGCAAAAATTTGGCGTACAACAGACTCTATACTCCCCTAGATCTTGAGGGTATGGATTATGAAACAGAACTCGGTCTTCCAGGTACATATCCTTTCACTCGTGGTGTACAACCTACGATGTACCGTGGTCGTTTCTGGACCATGCGTATGTATGCAGGTTTCTCCACTGCAGAAGAATCCAACAAACGTTATCGTTATCTTTTGTCATCAGGTAGCACAGGTCTTTCTTGCGCTTTTGACTTACCAACCCAAATTGGTTATGACTCTGATGATATCATTNATGCGTATGTATGCAGGTTTCTCCACTGCAGAAGAATCCAACAAACGTTATCGTTATCTTTTGTCATCAGGTAGCACAGGTCTTTCTTGCGCTTTTGACTTACCAACCCAAATTGGTTATGACTCTGATGATATCATTTCCGAAGGCGAAGTTGGTAAAGTTGGTGTAGCGATTGACTCCTTGGCAGATATGGAAATCTTGTTTGATCAAATCGATCTAGGCAAAGTTTCAACGTCCATGACGATCAATGCTCCTGC
>NZ_JBGJZL010000052.1:0-699 GCF_042610375.1 Pelosinus sp. sgz500959 | reverse complement strand
AAAGCGTTCCTTGATGCTTTCAAGAAAGAATACGGTCAAGTTCCAGATGCCATGGCTGTTCTTGGTTATGATGCAGCCTATGCACTAGTTGATGCTATCAAACGTGCTAACAGCACTGAGTCAGATAAAATTCGTGAAGCTCTTGCTAACACAAAAGACTTCCAAGGTGTAACTGGTTCCTTGACGTTAAATGCTACTCATGATGCAATTAAGAGTGCAGTTATCATTGAAATGAAAGATGGTAAACAAGTATATAGAGAAACTGTAAAACCTTAAGATCTATTGTTGTATCGAAATTTGGCTTTCGCTGAATCAGTTTATTGAACAAACCGCTGATAGTAAGGGGATAAGGCAACAGTCTTATCCCCTCGCTATTTGACCAAATCGATTAAATTAAAGAATAGGATTTCTATACGATTGCTCTACTAAGAAAGGAAAAATGAGAAATATAAATGATAAACATTAAATTGCAAAAAATAAGCATTAAGGAGGCACGTGCATGGAATTTACATTTACTCAGCAATTGCTACAACAGTTAATTAATGGGGTATCTCTCGGAAGCATATATGCGCTTATTGCTTTAGGATATACCATGGTGTATGGCATTATCAAATTGATCAATTTTGCCCACGGTGATATTTATATGGTTGGTGCTTATGTGGCTTTCTTTGCGACAACGGCGTTAAAATTATCTTTTTT
>NZ_JBGJZL010000051.1:0-717 GCF_042610375.1 Pelosinus sp. sgz500959 | reverse complement strand
CTCCGCCTTCGCTGGTTCGAATCCAGCCCTATCCACCATATAAATATCGCGGGATGGAGCAGTTGGTAGCTCGTCGGGCTCATAACCCGAAGGTCACAGGTTCAAGTCCTGTTCCCGCAACCAAATTTAAGCAGCGAACCAAAGGTTTACGAATAAAGTGAGTAAAGTTTTGTGTGAGTCGCTTAGTTAGCACCGCAGTGCTAACATCAATTGTCCTAATTTATCGCGGGGTGGAGCAGTTGGTAGCTCGTCGGGCTCATAACCCGAAGGCCACAGGTTCAAGTCCTGTCCCCGCAACCAATGAACTGTACCAGTTTATATGTGTAAGTGGCATTAAACTAGGTTTGATATGCTGGTGTAGCTCAGTTGGCAGAGCGTATCCTTGGTAAGGATAAGGTCACCGGTTCAATCCCGGTCACTAGCTCCATTTATGATTAACAAATGGCGGCGTAGCTCAGCTGGCTAGAGCATTCGGTTCATACCCGAAGGGTCCGGGGTTCAAATCCCTGCGCCGCCACCAAAAAAAGTTGTTGACATAAAAACAAAAATGCTATATAATAAAAAGCGTTGTTAGTTAAGTAACGATGAAGAACATGCTGGAATAGCTCAACTGGTAGAGCACCTCACTTGTAATGAGGATGTTGCGGGTTCAAGTCCTGTTTCCAGCTCCATTTGTTTTATATGGATAGGTTCCCGAGTGGCTAAAGGGAGCAGACT
>NZ_JBGJZL010000050.1:0-721 GCF_042610375.1 Pelosinus sp. sgz500959 | reverse complement strand
CACTTTGTGTTAGCACATGAATTAATCCTAAAATTGATCTTTCTTCTGTGAAGTTTTGAGAGAGCATAGCAATATGTTTATCTCTAAAAACTTTAATCCGGTGACGATAGCTAAGGGGTTCCACCTGTTCCCATACCGAACACAGTAGTTAAGCCCTTATACGCCGAAAGTACTTGGTTGGAAACGACCTGGGAGGATAGGTAGTTGCCGGTTAAGGCACTCATCTTTCGTGAGTGCTTTTTGTTTTCTCTAAAAACAGGTATGTGAAGCGTAAGTTTCAAAGTATTTGTTCGGTTCAATGCGAAGCAGTTGGACGTAGTGAAAACAAAGTTAAAAAAATACTTGACATAANTAAAAACAGGTATGTGAAGCGTAAGTTTCAAAGTATTTGTTCGGTTCAATGCGAAGCAGTTGGACGTAGTGAAAACAAAGTTAAAAAAATACTTGACATAACAATGTTAAGTATGATATTATAAGTAAGTTGCCAGCACGGCTGACAACGAAAAACAAAAATAACATGTTGACATAAAGTTGTGAATGTGTTACAATAAAGATCCGCTGTGAGAAACGGTGGTGCGGTTATCGAAAGGTGATCGGGTGTTCTTTGAAAACTAAACAATGTAAGTAAAGTTAAAATAAGCCAGATGTGCCGTACTCGTTTTGAGTACACACACGTTGGGTCACGCAAGTGATACTGACACAAGTAAGTTTTTTAAAGAGC